>NZ_CP183331.1:4035000-4052756 GCF_048541895.1 Caulobacter sp. ErkDOM-E
GTACCGTCATTATCGTCCTCGGTGAAAGAATTTTACAATCCTAAGACCTTCATCATTCACGCGGCATGGCTGCGTCAGGCTTTCGCCCATTGCGCAAGATTCCCCACTGCTGCCTCCCGTAGGAGTTTGGGCCGTGTCTCAGTCCCAATGTGGCTGATCATCCTCTCAGACCAGCTAAGGATCGTAGCCTTGGTGGGCCTTTACCCCACCAACTAGCTAATCCTACGCGGGCCGCTCTAATGGCGATAAATCTTTCCCTCGAAAGGCTTATCCGGTATTAGCTCAAGTTTCCCTGAGTTGTTCCGAACCAAAAGGCACGTTCCCACGTGTTACTCACCCGTCCGCCACTAATCCCGAAGGATCCGTTCGACTTGCATGTGTTAGGCCTGCCGCCAGCGTTCGCTCTGAGCCAGGATCAAACTCTCAGGTTGAGTTGACCGCTAACACAGACTTCAATTCCAAGGGGAAAACCGAGGAATTGGTTCTGGTTTGCATAGTATCTTGACGAGTTCCCAATCACATCGATGGATTGAAGACCGAAGCCTTCAGTCCATGATATTCATGGTATCTTCAAGAGACCGCATTTGTCAGCGTTCGAGATAGACCTTTTCAGTCTATCGCCAGAGCGCCGCCGCCTGCGTTTCTCTTTCCAAATCAACAATGTCAAAGACCCAGAGCCGAAGCTCCCAGAACCGCCTCTCAGCAGCACCACCGTTTTGCGCCCGGTGTCGGCGGAGGCGGCTATCTATCCAACCTCGAATTCCGTGTCAAATCGTTTTTTGCAAAACGTTTCGAACCGAAGTGGCTGACCCAGGAAATCCCGGATCCACCAGAGTGGCCAGCTTCTAGAGAAGCTGGCCTAGTCAGTCAACCGATTATTTTGAAGAAACTTCAGAACAACTGGCTGATAGACTTGACACCGCGCCGCTGAATTCTTGCGAAGACTTGGCGGCGATGCCCGGAGCGGCGCTTCTAAAGAGGCGACACTCCGAAGTCAACCAACTCGTTTCGAACTTTTCGAAACCCGGAAACCCGGGAAACGAAGCGCAAAAGAATGGACCAGGGCCGCCTAGGCTTCCCTCGTGTGTCCATCACCGAGTCGATTGGAGCGCGGAGACTAACGAAGCGATCCGGGCGATGCAAGCGCCCTTTCGGGGGCCGCGCCGTCCGGCCGCGTTGCGGTTCCGAGCGAGGGGCGGATTTAGTCCCGCGCCCCGCTCATGGCAAGCCCTTCGTGACGATATAACGACGCTTTCTGGGAAGCTTGCTTAATGCTGGCTTTCCGGGAGCCGGACGATCAGGCCGTCCAGGGCGTCACTCACCTTGATCTGGCAGGACAGGCGGCTGTTGGGCTCGACGTTCTCGGCGAAGTCGAGCATCGACTCTTCCATAGCCGACTTGTCACCGGTCTTGGAAAGCCAGGCGTCGTCGACATAGACATGACAGGTGGCGCAGGCGCAGGCCCCGCCGCAATCGGCGTCGATACCCGGGACATTGTTCTTAACAGCGCCCTCCATGACCGTCAGGCCCGGCTTGACGTCGAGGGCGTGTTCAACGCCGTTGTGCTCGATATAGGTGATCTTGGCCATGCGGTGTCCTTGAGTTCCCCTTTGGGCGGCTTTCAGGCCGCCACGTCCTTCATTGATATCGTCGGATCGGTGAGCTTTTCCACCGAGACCGGCGTGCGTTTGGCGATCAGTTGCTTGCCCGCCATGAATTCGGGCGGCGCATTGACCGCCTCGACGGCCTGGATCAGGTCGCCCTTCATATGGAAGACCGCGAACTTCGCCGCGGCGACGTCGCCGCGCACGATGATCCGGTCGGCGTCGAACGGCAGGCCGGCGATCTGCAGCTTCAGGTCATACTGATCGGACCAGAACCACGGAACTTCAGGAAGCGGACCGGCGCGGCCGACAATCGCGGCGGCGGCCTGCTTGGCCTGCTCAAGCGCATTGGGCACACTCTCCAGCCGGACCTGGCGCTCATAGAGCGGCAGCGGACGCTGGCTGACGTCGCCGATCGCGAAGATTCGCGCATCCCCGGTCCGGGCCTCCAGGTCGACGACCACGCCATTGGCGCAGTCGAGACCGGCGGCCTTGGCCAGATCGTCATTGGGAATGGCCCCGACCCCGACCAGAACGGCGTCGCACGCGACGATCCTGCCATCGGCGAAGCGCACCCCGGTCACCTGGCCATTCTCGCCCTCGAAAGCCTCGACGCCGGCATTGAGCTCGAAGGCCACACCCCGCGCCGTGTGATAGTCCTGAAAGAACGTCGAGAGCACGGGACAGGCGACGCGCGCCAGAACCCGCGCCTCGCGCTCAATGATCATGGCGTGCGCGCCGAGCGCGCGGGCCGAAGCCGCCGCCTCCAGGCCCACATAGCCGCCGCCGACCACAGCCAGGCGCTTGCCCGGACCCAGGACGTTCTTGAGCAACTCGGCGTCGGCCGCCGTACGCAGGGCCATGACACCGGCCAGATCAGCGCCGGGGATCGACAGCATCCGGGCGCGAGCGCCGGTAGCCAGGATCAGATAATCGTAGGGGCAGGCCTCGCCCGAAGCGAGATGGACGACGCGTTCGACGCGGTCGATGCCGGTGACGACGCCGCCAAGTCGCAGGGAGACACCATTCTCGGCGTACCACTCGGCGGGCTTGAGGGAGAGAGAGTCGGCGTCGGCCTCACCCTTGAGCCAGCCCTTGGACAACGGCGGGCGCTGATAGGGCAGCAAGGGCTCGTCGCCGATCAGCACGATCGGACCGGTATGGCCGTACTGGCGCAGGAAGGACGCCGCAGAGCCACCGGCATGGCCGGCGCCTACGATGACCACGCGTGCGTTCAGATCGCCCAACTCAGATGCGTTCAAGACGCGCCCTCCCTTTCGTCAAAAGTGACGGCAGCGTCACCTTTTGGCAAGCGCCTTACGTGGAAGACTCGACAGCGAGCGCGTCAGACGACGCGCTCGACCATCATCTTCTTGATTTCGGCGATCGCCTTGGCCGGGTTCAGGCCCTTGGGGCAGACCTGGGCGCAGTTCATGATCGTGTGGCAGCGATAGAGCTTGAACGGATCTTCGAGCGCATCCAGGCGGTCGCCAGTCGCCTCGTCGCGGCTGTCGATCAGCCAGCGATAGGCATGCAGCAGGGATGCCGGACCCAGATACTTGTCACCGTTCCACCAGTAGCTGGGGCACGAGGTCGAGCAGCAGGCGCACAGGATGCACTCGTACAGACCATCCAGCTTCAGGCGGTCTTCCGGGCTCTGCTTCCACTCGGTCTGCGGCTCGGGCGTGTCGGTGTGCAGCCAGGGCTCGACCGAGGCGTACTGCGCGTAGAACAGCGTCAGGTCGGGGATCAGGTCCTTGACCACCGGCGCGTGCGGTAGCGGGGCGATCTGCACGGCCTTGCCGGGCACTTCGGCCCAGCCATGGGTGCAGGCCAGGGTGTTGCGGCCGCCGATGTTCATCGCGCAGGAGCCGCAGACCCCTTCCCGGCACGACCGGCGGAAGGCCAGGGTCGGGTCGATGCTGTTCTTGATATAGAGCAGGGCGTCGAGAACCATCGGTCCGACCGCTTCCATATCAACGTCATACGTATCCCAGCGCGGATTGCCGCCCGCCTCGGGATCGTAGCGATAGATCTTGAAGGTCTTGACCTTCGTGGCTCCGGCGGGGGCTGGCCAGTGCTTGCCGGCCTTGACCTGGGAGTTCTTGGGAAGCGCGAGCTCGACCATCGGACCCTCAATAAACCCGTGCTTTAGGCGGGATGTAGGCGATGTCGTCAGACATCGTGTAGCTGTGGACCGGGCGGTAATCGATCTTCACCTTGCCGGTGTCGACGTCCAGCCAGGCCAGGGTGTGTTTCATCCACTCGCCGTCGTTGCGATCGCCGAAGTCTTCGCGGGCATGAGCGCCGCGGCTTTCGGTGCGGTTGACCGCCCCGGCCACGGTGACCACGGCCTGACCGATCAGGTTGTCGAACTCGAGCGTCTCCATCAGGTCGGTGTTCCACACCAGACCGCGATCGGTGACCTTGATGTCCTTGGCCTTCTCCCAGACGTCCGCCAGGCGCTGGGCCCCGCCGTCCAGGGTTTCACCGGTGCGGAACACGGCGGCGTCTTCCTGCATGGCCTTCTGCATTTCAAGGCGCAGGGCGGCCGTGCCCTGGGTGCCGCTGGCGTTGCGATAGCGGTCGAAGCGCGCCAGGTGCGGGTCGGTCTGGGTGTCCTTGAGTTCCGGCTGGGTGGCGCCGGCCTTGAGGATCTCGGCGCAGCGCAGGGCGGCAGCGCGTCCGAACACCACCAGGTCGATCAGGCTGTTGGAGCCCAGGCGGTTGGCGCCGTGCACCGAAACGCAGGCCGCCTCGCCCACGGCCATCAGGCCGGGGATCACCTGGTCGGGATTGTCGCCCGACTTGGTGACGACTTCGCCGTGATAGTTCGTGGGGATGCCGCCCATATTGTAGTGGACGGTCGGCAGCACCGGGATCGGGGCCTTGGTCACGTCGACGCCGGCGAACACCTTGGCGGTTTCCGAGATGCCGGGCAGACGTTCGTGCAGGATCTTCGGATCCAGGTGATCCAGGTGCAGGAAGATGTGGTCCTTGTTGGGACCCACGCCGCGACCTTCGCGGATCTCGATGGTCATGGCACGGCTGACCATGTCGCGCGGGGCCAGATCCTTCACGGACGGCGCATAGCGCTCCATGAAGCGCTCGCCTTCGCTATTGGTCAGATAGCCGCCTTCGCCGCGGGCGCCTTCGGTGATCAGGCAGCCGGCGCCGTAGATGCCGGTGGGGTGGAACTGCACGAATTCCATGTCCTGCAACGGCAGGCCGGCGCGCAGCGCCATGGCGTTGCCGTCGCCGGTGCAGGTGTGGGCCGAGGTCGCCGAGAAATAGGCGCGGCCGTAACCGCCGGTGGCCAGGATCACCATCTGGGCCTGGAAGCGGTGCAGGGTGCCGTCGTCGAGCTTCCAGGCGGTAAGGCCCCGGCAGACGCCATCTTCCATGATCAGGTCGAGGGCGAAGTACTCGATAAAGAACTCGGTGTCGTGGGCCAGGGACTGGCCATACATCGTGTGCAGCATGGCGTGACCGGTGCGGTCGGCCGCCGCGCAGGTGCGCTGGATCGGGCCTTCGCCATAGTTCTTGGTCATGCCGCCGAAGGCGCGCTGATAGATCTTGCCCTCAGCCGTGCGGCTGAAGGGCACGCCCCAGTGTTCCAGCTCATAGACGGCGGCCGGCGCATTGCGGGTCAGGTACTCGATGGCGTCCTGGTCGCCCAGCCAGTCCGACCCCTTGACGGTGTCGTACATGTGCCAGCGCCAGTCATCCTGGCCCATATTGCCCAGCGAGGCCGAGATGCCGCCCTGGGCCGCCACGGTGTGGCTGCGGGTCGGGAACACCTTGGTGACGCAGGCGGTCTTCAGGCCGGCCTGGGCGCAGCCGAGCGCGGCGCGGAGGCCCGAGCCGCCGGCCCCGACGACGACGACGTCGAACTTGTGGTCGATAAACTTGTAGGCCGACATCAAAAGGCTCCGGTGAGGGCGACCTTCAGGATCGAGAAGACCCCGAGGAAGCCGCTAAGCACGCAGACAAAAATATTGAGAATGACCAGAGCGCTCTTGGTCGTGAACTTGTGGATATAGTCCTCGATCACGACCTGGACCGCGCCCTGCAGGTGGATCAGGGCGGCGATCAGCAGCAGGGCCAGCAGCACCGCGTTCAGCGGCGTGGCCAGCCACAGGGCGGCGCCCTCGAAGTCACCGGCCGCCAGCCTGAGGCCGGCGAACACGCCCCACAGCGACAGGGGGATCAGGGCGATGCCCGAGACCCGTTCGGTCATGAAGTGGCTGACGCCATGGCGGGCCGCGCCCATGCCGCGCGCGCGCGACAGCGGGGTGCGGAAACGTTCCGACTTGATCTCGGCCATGATCAGAGCGCTCCCGTGGCGGCGGCGATCACCCAGGTGACGGCGGTGGCGACCACCGCGAAGGCGATCGCGGTCGCGCCCGTCAGGTCGGCGGTCTTCGGCGCAAAGCCGATGCCGGCGTCCCAGAAGGTCTGGCGGATCGCATAGGCGATGTTGAAGAACAGGGCGAAGGTCAGGCCCAGCAGGACCAGCTTGCCCAGCAGCGAGCCCATCACCGAGGTGTAGAGCGCGTAGCTGTCATGGCCCGAGGCCAGGGCCAGGGCCCACAGCGCCAGCAGGACCGCGCCGGCGTACAGGCCAACCACACAGGCACGGTGCAGGATCGAGCAGGCCATGGTGATATGCCACCGCCACACTTGAAGGTGCGGCGACATCGGGCGCTCGGGCAGCCCCCGGCTCGTGTCAGTCATGACAGGTCCAACCCCAGTAGCCTTTGTGCGTTGCGGGATGCTTTTAAGCGCGAGGACGGGGGTGTCAACGAAACCACCATAGTTGAGAAACGTTCTCAGCGCCGTTGCCGGCTTTCTGAGGCCAGCTACGGACCCGGACGCCGCAAGGATGCATCGTCCGCCGCCGCGCGGAACACCGTCAGGGCCAGATGCTGCAGCAGCATGATGGTCTTGGCGTCCTGGATGCGGCCGTCGGCGATCATGGCCAGGGCCTCGTCTATCATGGGCTCCAGCACCTCGATGTCCTCGCCCTCGTCCGGGTGGCCGCCGCCATCGCCGATCCGCATGGCGCCGTCATACTCGGCCACGAAGAAATGCAGGGTCTCGGTGACCGAGCCCGGGCTCATGAAGGCCGTGAACACGTGGCGCACGTCGGCCAGGCGGTATCCCAGCTCCTCCTCGACCTCGGCGCGGATGCGCACTTCCGGCTCGGCGTCGTCGAGCAGGCCGGCGGCCGCCTCGATCAGCAGGTCGTCATGGCCGTTCACATAGGCCGGATAGCGGAACTGCCGGACCAGCAGCACCGTGCGGGCGGCCAGGTTATAGGGCAGCAGCACCGCGCCATTGCCCCGGTCATAGGTCTCGCGGCTCTGGGTCTGCCAGGTTCCGTCGCTACGCTTCCAGTCGAAGGTCGTGGTTTTCAGGACGTACCAGTTGTCGGAGAGCAGACGCTCCTCGCGGATCCTTATGCGGTCCCTGACGCTCACGACCTTCTCTCCTAATCCCGCACCCGGGCGACATAGTCGGCCGAACGCATTTCCTGCAGGCGCGAGACGGTGCGCTCGAACTCGAACGCGCCGTCGCCGGCGGGATACAGCGCCTCTGGCTCCGCGTCCGCCAGCGCCACCAGCTTGGCGTCGGCCTCGTACAATGCATCGATCAGGGTGTTGAACCGCTTGGCCGCATCACGGCGCTCGGGCGTCAGCTGTGGGATGTCTTCCAGGAACACCGTATGGAAGCGCTCGGCCAGGGCCAGATAGTCCTGCGGCCCCAGGGCCTGCTGGCACAGGCTGGCGAACGACGAGCGCAGCATGCCGCCGGCGGCGCGCGGCAGGCGGATCTTGCGGCCCAGCACTTCCAGGTTGGCGCCGGTCTCGGGCGCGCCGTCCAGCATGTCGGACCACAAGCGCTCGAACTCGGCCTGACAGGCCTTGTCGTTGGGCGAAAGCCAGGTGCGGGCGGCGCGCAGACGATCGAGGCGGAAGTCCACCGGACCCCGCACGGCCACCACGTCCAGCGCGCCCTTCAGCATCTCGATGAAGGGGACGAACAGCTGGCGGTTCAGCCCATCCTTGTAGAGGTCGTCCGGCGGCCGGTTGGACGTCGCCACCAGGGTGACGCCATGGGCGAACAGCCCTTCAAACAACCGACCCAGGATCATCGCATCGGCGATATCGGTGACCTGCAGCTCGTCGAAGCACAGCAGCCGCGCCTGGCCGGCGATCAGCTCGGCGGTCGGGACGATCGGATCATCGCCCTTGTGCTGCCCGAACCGCGCCTTGCGCTGGGTCGCGTCGCCCTTGCGCCAGGCGTCGATATGGCCGTGAACCTCGGCCATGAAGGCATGGAAGTGGATGCGCCGCTTGCGGGTGACGGGCGCGCTGTCGAAGAACAGGTCCATCAGCATCGACTTGCCGCGCCCGACCGGGCCCCACAGATAGACGCCGCGCTGGCTCTTGGGCTTACGGCCAAACAGCGAAAAGCTGGGCTCGCCGGCCGAGTCCAGATCGGCCTCCAGCCGCGACAGGGCGTCGACGGCGGCGGCCTGGGCCACATCGGGCTTGATCTCGCCCTGGGCCAAGCGCTCGCGATAGGCGGTGCGTAGAGATGTCGGCATCAGGACTGCGGTTAGCGCGGGAGCGGCTCCGGGAGCAAGCCGCTTAAGCCCCCAGCTCCTTGCGCACGAAGCGATAGGTCTCGCGCTTTTCGCAGGCGCAGGCCCGCATCTGGCCGTCCTTGGTCCACCAGACCATCAGCGGCCAGGCGAAGCTGACGCCATTGTCCTTCATCAGCGGGACCAGTTTTTCGACATTGGCCCGGCCGGCCTCGATCACCGCCGTGCGGGCGATGTCGCCGTCGGCGGGCTTGATCCCCGGCGCGGACCAGGCCTCGACCGGCGTTGCGTCCCAGCGCTCGGCCAGGGCCCAGCTGCGATTGACCCAGAGCTCGGCGACGGTGGCGCGCTCGACGGGGGTGGACTTGGCGACGCCGTTCTTGTCGGCGCGGGCGATCTCGATCACCCGGGTGTCGACGCCCGCCTTGTGCAGATTGGGAAATTCCTCGGCCTTGAAGCGCACGCAGTCGGGACAGGTGCGAAAGCTGACCATGTAGAATTTCGGCCCCGCCAGGCCCGGCGAGACCCAGCCGGACTCCTGCAGGATCTTGGCGATCTCGGCCTGGTGCTTTGTGATGGTCTTGGGCCGCCAGCGCAGCTCCATGTTCCAGTAGCCATAGGCGCCGGCCGCGATCAGGGCCACGACCAGCAGGGCGATCAGCCCGCGCATCAGGTTCTTCAAGTCCCGCACTCCCATGATCGTCCCATCCTAAGCTCAACCACCGCGCGTCAGGCGTCAATTTTCCTGACATCGCCCGCGGCGGCGCCTAAGCTTGCGCCATGGTCAACGCTCCAGAGGCGCGCCCGGCGCCCCGACCCCGCCACATCGTCGACACGCTCATCGCCGAGCGTGCGCCCCGGCTGACAGCCTCGCCCCTTTGGCCGCTGCTTCGCCCGCCGCTTTACGGCCTGCTGGGCTATGGCAGGGCCCGACGGATGGCCGACACCATCGCCGGGATCGGCGGCCGCGCGGCGCTGGACCACGTCTCGGCGCTGCTGGACCTGAAGGTCGCTGTGCGGGGGCTGGAGCACATGCCCGCAACCGGCCGGACGGTCGTCGTCGCCAATCACCCGACCGGCATCGCCGACGGGGTGGCCGTGTACGACGTGCTCAAACAGGCCCGGCCGGACATCGTCTTCTATGCCAATGCCGACGCCCATCGCGTGTGCCGCCAGTTCGACGAGGTGCTGATCCCTGTCGAATGGGTCGAGGAAAAGCGCAGCCGCGAGCGCATGCGCCTGACCCTGGCGATGACCCGCGACGCCCTGGAAGCCGAACGCGCCCTGATGATCTTCCCGGCCGGTCGGCTGGCGGTGAAGGATGCCCAGGGCCTGCTGAGCGACCCGCCCTGGGCCGCCTCGGCCGTGTCGATCGCCCGCAAGTACGAAGCGCCGATCATCCCGATCCATGTCGCCGGCCCATGGTCGACCCTGTTCCATCTGTTCGACAAGCGCTCGCAGGAACTGCGCGACATCACCCTGTTCCATGAGCTGCTCAACAAGACCGGCCGCAAATTCGAGCTGATCGTCGGCAAGCCCATCGATCCCGCGTCCCTGGCCGCCGATACGGGGGAAGCCACAACCGACCTGAAGCGCTATGTGGAGCGGGTCCTGCCAAAGCACCCCGAAGGCGCCCTGACTTGAGCTCTCTCCAACTCGCTGACGAGGCCGCCACCCAGGACCTGGGCCGCGCCCTGGCCCGCGCCATTCAGCCCGGCGACGCGCTCTGCCTGACCGGGCCGCTGGGGGCCGGCAAGTCGACCCTGGCCCGCGCCCTGATCCGCGCCCTGACCACGCCCGGCGAAGAGGTGCCCAGCCCGACCTTCACCCTGGTGCAGTTCTACGAAACCGCCGGTTTCCCCCTCGCCCACTTCGACCTCTACCGCCTGTCGGATCCTGACGAGGCCTATGAGATCGGCCTCGACGAAGCCCTCGACGACGGGGTGGCGCTGATTGAATGGCCGCAGAGACTGGAAGGACGTTTGCCGGCGACTCGGCTCGATATAGACATCGCCCTCGACGGCGACGCACGACGCGTCACCCTCACCCGGCATGGCGGATTTGAAGGACGCACCCTTGAGTTCTGAGCGCGAGACGGCCAAGGCCGCGTTCCTGTCCGCCCATGGTTATGGCGACACACGCCGCGAAAGCCTCGGCGGCGACGCCTCGACCCGCAGCTATGAGCGCCTGCACCGTGAGGGCGGGGTCAGCTTCATCTTCATGGACCAGCCGCCCTCGGTCGAGACCGCGCCCTGCCCGCCGGCCGCGACGCCCGCCGAGCGCGCGACGCTGGGCTACAACGCCCTGGCCCGCCTGGCCGCCGGGAGGGTGGACGCCTTCGTCGCCTGCGCCGGTTGGCTGAACGCTCAGGGTCTTTCCGCGCCCAAGGTGCTGGCCGCCGATCCGGCCGCCGGCCTGGCCGTGCTGGAAGACCTCGGCGACGACCTCTATGCCCGACTGATCGAGACCGGGGCCGACGAGGCCCCGCTCTACGACGCCGCCATCGACGGCCTGCTGGCGATCCACGCCGCGCCGATCCCCAGCGCGCTGGACTTCGACGGCTCGACCTGGCCGTTGCTGGCCTATGACGACCTGGCCCTGAAGACCGCACACGACATCTTCGTCGAGTGGCAGCCGCAGTTCCGCGATGTGTCGTTCGACGCCGCCGCACTCGCCGACTGGGAAGCGATCTGGGCTCCGATCCGCAGCCTTGGCGAGGCGGGGGCCACGGTCTTCTGCCATCGCGACTATCACGCCGAGAACCTGATCTGGCTGCCGGAGCGCGGGGGCGCGGCGCGGGTCGGGATGCTGGACTTCCAGGACGCCGTCCTGGCCCACCCGGCCTGGGACCTGTCGATGCTGCTGCATGACGCCCGCCGCACCGTGTCGCCCGAGCGCGAGGTCGCCGGCCTGGATCGCTATCTGGCCGCCCGTCCGGAACTCGATCGCACCGCCTTCCTGGCCGACTATCACGCCCTGGGCGCGCTCAACATCATCCGCATCCTGGGCATCTTCGCCCGGCTGGTGACCCGCGACGGCAAGCCGCGCTATGCCGACTTCATTCCCCGGCTCTGGACCTATCTCGACGTCTGCTTCGCCGATCCGGCGCTCAAGGACCTCAAGGCCTGGTTCGACGCCCACGTCCCGACCGAGGCTCGTCGATGAGCGCCCCCAAGATCGCCATGGTGCTAGCCGCCGGTCTGGGCACCCGCATGCGCCCGCTGACCGACGACCGGCCCAAGGCCCTGGTCGAGGTCGGCGGCCGGGTGCTGATCGATCACATGCTCGACCGGCTGGTCGAAGCCGGGGTCGAGACCGCCGTGGTCAATGTCCACGCCTTCGCCGACCGGCTGGAAGCCCATCTGACGGCGCGTCAGGCCCGGGGCCTTGGTCCCCGCATCATCATCTCCGACGAGCGCCCCCAGGCGCTGGAGACCGGCGGCGGCATCAAGCACGCCCTGCCCCTGCTGGGCGACGGCCCGGTCTGGGTGGCCAATATCGACTCCGTCTGGATCGAGAGCGGCGCCCCCGCCCTCGACGCCGTCGCGGCGGCCTGGGATCCCGAGGCCATGGATGTGTGCCTGCTGCTGGCCTCGACCGCCGGGTCATTGGGCTTCCACGACACGGGCGATGTCTTCCTGTCCGGAGACAGTGTCGTGCGCTTCAAGAATCCCGGTGAGACCGCGCCCTTGGTCTATGTCGGCGTCCACATCTGCAAGCCCGACATCACCGCCAACGGCCCTGAAGGTCCGTTCTCGCTCCTGCCGCTCTGGAAGGGCCTAGCCGCTGACCACCGCGTCCACGGCGTGTCGCCAGAGGGCCTGTGGATGCATGTCGGCGATCCCGGCGCGCGCGATCTGGCCGAGGCCAAACTGAAATGACCTTCAGCGGCCCTTTTGAACGCGAGGGGCCACGCTGGTTCTCGATCCCGGCCCACCGCCCGTTCGTGGATGACCTGGCCCGGGGGTTCCTGGCGGCCCTGTCGCACATGGGCCCCGAGGCCCTGCCCCGCGCCACCCTGCTGACCCCGACCCGTCGCGGCGCCCGCGCCGTGGCCGACGCCCTGCTGGCCGCCAGCGACGGCAAGGCCCTGCTGCTACCGCAGATCCGTCCTCTGGGCGACCTGGACGAGGGCGAGCCGCCGTTCGAGCCCGGCGATCTGGCCCTGGACCTGCCGCCCGCCATCAGCTCGCGCCGCCGCCGCTTCGAGCTGGCGCGGATCGTGGTCGACCATGCCGACCTGCTGACCTTCACCCCCGGCGCCGCCCAGGCGCTGGAGATGGCCAAGGCCCTGTCGGACTTCCTGGACAGCTGCCGGATCGAGGAAATCGACACCGACGGCAAGCTGGACGGCCTGGCTGACGGCGATCTGGCCCAGCACTGGCAAGTGTCCGCAAGATTCCTCAAGGCGGTGTTGGCCGCCTGGCCCGCGCGCCTGAGGGAGCTTGGCCTGATCGATGTCGCCGACCGCCGCGTGCTGCTGCTGCGGGCCTTGGCCAAGCGCTGGACCGAACATCCCCCGACCGAGGTGCTGGTCGCCGCCGGCTCGACCGGCACGGCCCCGGCCACCGCCGACCTGCTGCGCGTGGTCGCCGCCGCTCCGCTGGGCGCCGTGGTGCTTCCCGGTCTGGACGAAGACCTCGCCGAAAGCGCCTGGGACAAGGTCGGCGAGCAGCACCCGCAAGGGGCCATGCGCCGCCTGCTGGACCGCGCCGGGATCACCCGCGCCGATGTCCGCCCGTGGTTTCCGCAGAGCGACAGTCGAGGCCGCTGGCGCCGTCGGATCGTCAACGAGGCCCTGCGTCCGGCCGAGGCCACCGCCGACTGGCTGGCCCAGATCGAAAGCCTGCGCGCCGAAGCCCCTGACCTCGATCCCGTCGCCGAGGGGCTGAAGGGCCTGTCGCTGATCTCGGCCCGCACCGAGGAAGAAGCCGCCAGCGCCTGCGCGCTTCTCCTGCGCGAAGCGCTGGAGACTCCGGGGCGCACCGCCGCCCTGGTCACCCCCGACCAGACCCTGGCCCGACGCGTCACCGCCCGTTTGGCCCGCTGGGGCGTGATCCCCGACAGCTCGGCCGGCGCGCCCCTCGCCGCCAGCCCGGCCGCGATCCTGGCCCAGCATCTGGCCGGTCTGGTCGCCGATCCGCTGGACCCCGTGCGCCTGCTGGCCCTGGCCAAGCATCCGCTGGTGCGGTCCGAGGAGGATCTCGAAGCCTCGACCACGCTGGAGCTGAAAGGCCTGCGTGGCCCCTCTCCGCGCTCGGCCGAGGCCCTTCTGGCGAGGCTGGACGATCACCCGGCCGCCCAGGCCCTAGCCCAGCGCCTGCTCGCCGCCGTGGCCCATGCCGCCGCGCCCTATGTCGACCAGATGGCCCCGCCGTCCAAGGCCGCCCTGGCCCTGACCGAGGCGCTGGAGGCCCTGACCGGTCCCGACCGCCTGTGGATCGGCCAGGCCGGCGAATGCCTGGGCGGCCTGCTCGCGACCCTGATCGAGGACGGCGTCGTCCTGCCGCCGGCCAAGCCCCAGGCCTTCGCCGACATCCTCGACCGGCTGGTCAATGAGGAGACCCTGCGGGTGGGCGGCGCCACCCATCCGCGCCTGCGCATCCTGGGGGCCATCGAGGCCCGCCTGGTGCGCGCCGACCGGCTGGTGCTGGCGGGGCTGGAGGAAGGCATCTGGCCGCAGGGCGCGCCGATCGATCCGTTCCTGTCGCGGCCAATGCGCGCGACCCTGGGCCTGCCGCCGCCCGAGCGCCGGGTCGGCCTGACCGCCCACGACTTCGCCCAGGCCGCCAGTGCGCCGGACGTTATCCTGGTCCATTGCGAGCGGCGCGGCGGCGCGCCGGCCGTCGAGTCCCGCTGGCTGTGGCGACTAAAGACCCTGGCCGGCGGCGCGGGCCTGTCCCTGCCCCGCCGCGACGACGCCCTGGACTGGGCCCGCGCCCTCGACGCGCCCGGACCCTACGCGCCCTATCCGCGTCCGGCCCCCACGCCGCCGGTCGAGGATCGCCCGCGCCGGATGGCCGTCACCCGCGTCGAGGCCCTGACCCGCGACCCCTACGCCGTCTGGGCGCGCGACATCCTCAAGCTCTATCCGCTGGAGCGCCCCGACGAGCCGGTCGAGGCCCGCGCCCGCGGCACCGCGATCCATGCGGCCTTCGAGAAATTCTCCGAGGATCATCCAGGGCCCGTGCCGGCCAATGCCGCCGCGATCTTTGAGGCGCTCTATATGGGCGAGCTGGTCTCGGCCGGCATGCCGCCGACAGCCCTGGCCCGCGAGCGCGCGCTCGCCAAGGAGGCCGCCGCCTGGGTCGCCGACTGGGAGCGCCAGCGCCGGGCGGGCGCCGAGCAGATCATCGTCGAGGCCGAGGGGGTGCTGACCTTCGACATCGACGGCCGCGCCTTCACCCTGACCGCCAAGGCCGACCGCATCGAGCCCACCCGCGACGGTCTGGCCCATATTCTCGACTACAAGACCGGCGCCGCGCCCAGCAAGAAGCAGGTCGAGACCGGCTTCTCGCCGCAACTGACCCTGACGGCGGCCATTCTGCTGAACGGCGGATTCAAGGACCTGCCGGATCGCAAGCCCGGCGACCTGACCTATGTGCGGGTCACCGGCCGCAAGCCGGCGGGCCTCGAAGAGGTGCGCGTCACGGCCGCCGAAAGCGAGCAGGCCGCCGTCCAGGCGCTGGACGGCCTGCGCACCCTGATCACCCGCTATGACGACCCGGCCCAGCCCTACCGCTCACGCACCGCCCCGCAGTTCGTGAAAGACCATCCCGGCGACTACGCCCACCTGGCGCGGGTGTTCGAATGGTCGACCAGTGGCGACGATGGGGAAGGTGAATGACCGCGCACGACCCCCAGCGCGTCGCCGCCGACCCCGCGATCAGCGCCTTCGTCACCGCCAACGCCGGTTCAGGCAAGACCAAGACCCTGATCGACCGGGTGGCGCGGCTGCTGCTGGCCGGATCGACGCCCGAGGCGATCCTGTGCGTGACCTACACCAAGGCCGCCGCCGCCGAGATGCAGCGACGGTTGTTCGAACGCCTGGGCGGCTGGTCGGTGACCGCCGACGCTGCCCTGCGCACCGAGCTCTCCAAACTGGTCGGCGAGCCGGAGGCGGCGTTTGACGCCGGCGAACTCTCCAAGGCCCGCGCCCTGTTCGCCCGCGCCCTGGAAACCCCCGGCGGCCTGAAGATCCAGACCATCCACGCCTTCTGCGAAAAGTTGCTGCGGCGGTTCCCGCTGGAGGCGGGGGTCTCGCCCGGCTTCGTGGTGATGGACGACTCGGCCGGCGCCGCCGTGGCCCGCGCCGCGCGGCGCACCGTGGCGACCTATGTCGACACCCACGAGGATGCCTTCGCCGAGGCCTATGCCCGGTTCTCCGTCGCCCTGGATTTCGCGGCTTTCGAGTCGATGTTCGGCACGTTCGAGATCCGGCGGGGCGAAATCACCGCGTACTTCGCCAAATGTGGCGACCTCTCAAGCGCGATCGAGGATGTCTGGCGGACCTGCGGCTTCGACGGGCCTACCGACCCCGAAGCCGTCGCCGCCGAGGCGATGGCCGAGCTGGATCCCGACCTGTGGGAAGCCTGCGCCAGCCTGCTGGAGTCCAGCGGCAAGATCCGCGACACCGAGCACGCCGCCCGCCTGCGCGTCACCCTGGCCACCCACGCCTTTGGCGACGCCCTGTCGGCGCTGTTCACCGACAAGGAAGAGCCCCGCAAGCACCTGCAGACGACTACCACCTTCAAGACGCGGGAAGATCTGCGCGAGGCGCTGCTGGAGGAGACCGACCGGCTGTCGTTTGTTCGCCAGCAGGTCCGCGCCGCCCAGGTGGCGCATGACACCGCCGGAGCCCTGCGGCTAGCGGCGCTCTATATCGAGGCCCACGGGCTGGAGAAAGCGTCGCGCGGCGCCCTGGACTTCGCCGATCTGATCGAGCGCACCCGCGTGTTGCTGACCGAGAAGGTCGACGCCGCCTGGGTGCTCTACAAGCTGGACGGCGGGGTCGATCACATCCTGCTGGACGAGGCCCAGGACACCGCGCCGGAGCAATGGGCGATCCTGAAGGCCCTGACCGACGATTTCTTCGTCGGGGCTGGCGCAACGGGTTGGCGCAAAGGTCGCGACAACCGGACAATGTTCGTGGTCGGCGACCAGAAGCAGTCGATCTATTCGTTCCAGGGGGCGGATCCCAGCAGGCTGCTGATCGAGACACAGACCTATATCGCCAAGATCGCCGATGCCGAGCGCGAGGGCTCGGCGGTGCGGCTGCTGGTGTCCTACCGCTCCACCCGCGAGGTGCTCAGCTTCGTCGACACGGTGTTCGGCGCGCCCGAGAATAGCGTCGGCCTGATGCCTACCGGCGGCGACCTTGAACCGCATACGCCCTTCCGCACCGACGGCCCCGGCTGCGTCGACCTGTGGCCTCTGACCCGCGAGCGGCCCGGCGAGGAGCGCGACGCCTGGGAGGCCCCGCTCGACGCCGAGACCGAGCACAGCGCCAATCGCCGCCTGGCCGAAGCCATCGCCAGCGAGATCGCCGGCATACTGGCCCGCGGCGACGAGGTGCACGACAAGGACCGCAAGGTCCGCCGCCCCGCCCATGCCGGCGACATCCTGATCCTGGTGCGTCGCCGCAAGGTGCTGTTCGAGGAGATCATCCGGGCCCTGAAGCGTCGCAATGTGCCGGTGGCCGGCGCCGACCGCCTGTCGCTGTCGGCCCATATCGCCTTCGACGATCTTCTGGCCCTGGGCCGGTTCGTTCTCTTCCCCGACGATGACCTGACCCTGGCGGCGCTGCTGAAGAGCCCGTTCTGCGGTCTGACCGACGAGGACGTCTACGCCCTGGCCAGGAGCCGCAAGCCGCGCACGCTGTGGGCGACGCTGTCGCTGCGGGCCGACGAGGACCTGCGCTGGGTCGCCGCCCGCGATCTGCTGGCCTGGGCGCTGGTCGAGGGCCGCAAGCGCCAGCCGTTCGAGTTCTTCGCCACCCTGCTGGGCAAGGTCGACGCCGCCGGCCTCTCCAACCGCGCCAAGGTGCTGACCCGCCTGGGCGGCGAAGCCGACGAAGCGCTGGACGAGTTCCTGGCCCAGGTGATGAACGCCGAGCAGCGCAATATCCGCGACCTGGAAGCCCTGGTCGCCGACTTCGCGGCCCTGGACATCATCGTCAAGCGCGAGATGGAAGGCGCCCGCCGCGAGGTGCGGGTGATGACCGCTCACGGCTCCAAGGGTCTGGAGGCGCCGATCGTCTTCCTGCCCGAGACCACGGTGAAGCGCGGCGCGGGCGGCTCTCCGCTGCTGGCCACGGAAGACGGCGGCGTCCTGTGGTCGACCGGCAAGAGCGCCGACTGCGCCGCCTCGACCCGGGCCCGCGAGCTGCGCGACAAGAAGGAAGCCGAGGAGGCCCTGCGGCTCTACTACGTGGCCCTGACCCGGGCCCGGGATCGCCTCGTGCTGTGCGGCCGCATCGACGCCCGCACCAAGGACGAGAACGTCGGCGGCTGGTACGCTGCGGCGAAGGCGGCCTTCGCCCA